>NZ_JBEYFB010000002.1:427252-470750 GCF_040634135.1 Streptomyces sp. NPDC007164 | reverse complement strand
CCGCCGCCGTGCAGGCCGTGAAGGCACCGGCCGCGGTCTGCACCGTCAACGACAACGGGGTGAACTAGGATCGGTTCGCGCCCCGCCTCTTCGCATGCCTGCTGGCGTCAGCGCATCTTTCCGCCGCGCGGCATCCGCATGCCCTTCGGCATGGGGCCCTTGGGCAGCGGCATGTTGCTCATCAGGTCGCCCATCGCGCGCAGCCGGTCGTTGGCGGCGGTCACCTGCGGGCCGGTGAGCACCCGCGGCAGCTTCAGCATCTTGGTGCGCACCTTCTTCAGCGGCACCAGACCCTCGTCGTTGCCGACGATGATGTCGTGCACCGGTACGTCGACCAGGATGCGCGCCATCTTCTTCTTCTCGGCCGCGAGCAGCAGCTTCACGCGGTTTGCGTTGCCCTCGCCGACCAGCACGATGCCCGCCTTGCCCACGGCGCGGTGGACGACGTCCTGGCTGCGGTTCATCGCGACCGCGGGTGTCGTCGTCCAGCCGCGGCCCACGCGGTCCAGCACCGCCGCCGCGGCGCCCGGCTGCCCCTCCATCTGCCCGAAGGCGGCACGCTCGGCACGCCGTCCGAAGACGATCGCCATCGCGAGGAGGGCCAGTACGAAGCCCAGGATGCCCAGGTAGACCGGGTGGTCGATCAGGAAGCCGACCCCGAGGAGGACACCGAAGGTGACAATTCCCACGCCCGCGACGACAAGACCGACCTTCGGGTCGGACCGCTTGGCCATCTTGTAGGTCAGGGCGATCTGCTTGAGCCGCCCCGCGTTCTCGGCGCTGTCCGCGCCTTCAGTTTTTGCCTTCCTCGCCATGCACAGAAGTTTACGTGGCCTAGGAACGGTGGTCGGCCGCGGCCTCCAGTACGTACTCGGCCTCGACCCGGTCCTTGGCCCGGCGCCGGTCCTCCAGGACGGCGTTCCAGGCGTTGCGGCGGGCGGTGCGCTGGCCGCCGCTCAGGAACAGCGACTCGACGGCACGGAGGGCATCGGTGACGGAAGGGATGGCGGTGGCGCGTACCGGCACGGCCTGCATCGTGGAAATCTCCTCGGAGCGGATGTGCGGACTGAGTTGCGTGGACTCAGCTGCCCGGGCCGAACTGCCCGGGACTGCGTTGCGCGAAGTGGGTGGCGGGCGCTGGGGGCGAGGAGCGGGGCCGGCAGCGGCCCGGACGGCTGCTGCCGGTCACCGCGTCGTGTGCACCCAGCGTCACTGCTCGGTGTTACCAGCGCATGACCGGTCGGTCAAACACCAATGAAACCTTGATATGGGCGCCGCGCACGCCGACGCGGCCCATACGCGCCCCCGACCTGCGGGGAGCGTACGGGCCGCGCCGGAACAGTGGTTACCTGTCGGTAGCTTCTTGTGCTCGGATTCACACGGTGGGCGCCGCGGCGACCGCGCCGCGACGCTCGATCGCCTGCTGGAAAAGCCGGCCCGCGCGGTACGAGGAACGGACCAGCGGCCCGGACATCACGCCGGAGTAGCCGATCTCGTCGGCCTCCTCCTTCAGCTCCACGAACTCCTGCGGCTTCACCCAGCGCTCGACCGGGTGGTGGCGCACGGACGGCCGCAGGTACTGCGTGATCGTGATGAGCTCGCAACCCGCGTCGTACAGGTCCTGGAGCGCCTCGCTGACCTCTTCACGGGTCTCGCCCATGCCGAGGATCAGGTTGGACTTGGTCACCAGGCCGGCCTCGCGGGCCCGCGTGATGACCTCCAGGGAGCGCTCGTAACGGAAGCCGGGGCGGATCCGCTTGAAGATCCGCGGCACCGTCTCGACGTTGTGCGCGAGCACCTCGGGGCGCGAGGAGAAGACCTCGGCGAGCTGCTCGGGCACCGCGTTGAAGTCGGGGATCAGCAGCTCGACCTTGGTGCGGCCGGCCTCCCGCTCCGCCGTCAGCGCGTGGATCTGGCGCACGGTCTCCGCGTACAGCCAGGCACCGCCGTCCTCCAGGTCGTCACGGGCGACGCCGGTGATGGTGGCGTAGTTCAGGTCCATCGTGACGACGGACTCGCCGACGCGGCGGGGCTCGTCCCGGTCCAGCGCCTCGGGCTTGCCCGTGTCGATCTGGCAGAAGTCACAGCGCCGGGTGCATTGGTCACCCCCGATGAGGAAGGTGGCCTCGCGGTCCTCCCAGCACTCGAAGATGTTGGGGCAGCCGGCCTCCTGGCACACCGTGTGCAGACCCTCGCTCTTCACGAGTTTCTGCAGTTGGTTGTACTCGGGGCCCATCTTCGCCCGGGTTTTGATCCACTCGGGCTTGCGCTCGATGGGGGTCTGGCTGTTCCGGACCTCAAGGCGCAGCATCTTGCGCCCGTCGGGTGCGACAGCGGACACTCCGGCACTCCCCTTTGCTTTCACTGCATTGGATTCTTCGGCGAACACCAGGGTACGCCCGTGGTTCAAACGGCTTTACGTCTGGCCAACCTGTGGCCGGCAGGGCCTATTCCCCGCCGGGTGATCCGTGCGTCACGCCGTGGCCACGGCATCGTCCGGGCGCTCGACGGCGCGCGGGGCGAGCTCGGCGTTCTCCAGGACGTCCCGGAGGTGCTTCTCGACGACCGGGAGCACGTCCGCGATGGTGATGTCGCGGCCCAGCTCGTACGCCAGTGAGGTGACGCCCGCGTCCCGGATGCCGCACGGCACGATCCGGTCGAACCAGGTGTTGTCCGGGTTCACGTTGAACGAGAAGCCGTGCATGGTCACGCCCTTGGCGACCCGGATGCCGATCGCCGCCAGCTTGCGGTCCTCGCGGCGCTGGCCGGCGTTGGACGGGGCGTACTCCGGACCGTTCAGCCGGGCGTCGAACTCCTCGTCGTGCAGCCGCGGGTCGAAGTCGAGGGAGAGCCCGCCGATCGCCGGGCGGTCCTCGACCGGGTCACCGAGCACCCAGACGCCGCTGCGGCCCTCGACCCGGGAGGTCTCCACGCCGAACTCGGCGGCGGTACGGATCAGCGCGTCCTCCAGCCGACGGACGTGCGCGACGACGTCCACCGGGCGGGGCAGCTTCTGGATCGGGTAGCCGACCAGCTGGCCGGGGCCGTGCCAGGTGATCTTGCCGCCGCGGTCCACGTCGATGACGGGGGTGCCGTCCAGTGGCCGTTCGCTGTCGGTCGTGCGCCGACCGGCCGTGTAGACCGGCGGGTGCTCCAGCAGCAGACAGGTGTCGGGGACGGTGTCCTCGAATCTGGCCGCGTGCACCTCGCGCTGCTTCTGCCAGGCCTCCTGGTAGTCGACGGCTTCCTCGCCGAATCCCAGCCGGACGAACCGAAGCTCAGCCACGACAGATGCCTCCCTACTCGCGGTGCCGGGAACCGGGGGTGCCCGGAGCCGCGCCACCATGCACTGAAATCACGCCCCGGGCCACTGTACGACCGGCCCTCGGGCGGTGGCCCGGCAGGTCTTCCCGTCAGCGCCGACCTCAATCCTCACACGATCGGATGAAAGTGAAGCGAAGGTGGCTGCGACTGCTGCGGAGGCCGCTAAATTCACGCCGTTCCATAAGGGCTGCCCGCCGGGCCCCGAAGGCAGGAGACCGTACAGCTGATGTCGGATCGACCTCCGCAGCGCACCCCCAACCGCCGACTCGCCTCGCTCATCACCGAGGCCGGTTTCTCCAACGCCGGCCTCGCCCGCAGGGTGGACCAGCTCGGCCTGGAGCACGGCCTCGACCTGCGGTACGACAAGACCTCCGTGACCCGCTGGCTGCGCGGCCAGCAGCCCCGCGGGACCACCCCCGCGCTGATCGCCGAGGTCTTCACCCGGCGGCTCGGTCGCCGACTCTCCGCGCAGGACCTGGGCCTCGACGCATGCGCCCCGGTCTACGCGGGCCTGGAGTTCGCGGCCACGCCCGCGGAGGCGGTCGACATCGTCAGCGGGCTGTGGCGGAAGGACTCGGGCAGCCACGCGGAGCTGCGCAAGATCGCCTTCACCCCGGCCGGGCTCGTCGTCCCCAGCCGGGACTGGCTGATCGGCCGGGCCGACGAGTGGGTAGGACGGGGCGGCGAGCCCGCGCACCGGACGCACGGCGGGACCGGCGGGGCGCACGAGGCCGCCGGGACCGGCAGATCCGCCGGGGCCGGTGGGGCCGGTGGGACGGCGGGGGCCGCCGAGCACGGTGGTGCCACGCGGCCCGGGGCTCCCGGGGTAGCGCGCGGCGTCCCGTACGGGACGCACGGCGGAGCCGGGGTGCACGGCGCGGGCGGCCGGGCAGGCGCTCGCGGGCCCGCACCCTCCAGGCCGTCCGGACCCTCCGCACCACCGGGATCCCCCACCGCTCCCACGGCCCCGGCCCCGCCGGGAGCGGGGCTGCCGGGCACCCCCGGCGTCCCGCGGCAGCGGCAGTCCGAACGCACCCCCGGCCAGCGGGTCAGCGGCGGCGACGTCGCGGCCCTGCGCTCGGTCGGCGAACTCTTCCGCACCCTCGACAACGCCTACGGCGGCGGTCACGCCCGCCAGGCCCTCGTCCGGTACCTGGAGCACGAGACGGAACCCATGCTCCGCGGCACCTACGGGGAGGCCACCGGGCGCCGGCTCTTCTCCGCCGCCGCCGACCTGACCCGGCTGGCGGGCTGGACCTCGTACGACATCGCGGCCCACGGCCTGGCCCAGCGGTACTTCGTCCAGGCGCTGCGGCTGGCCCAGGCCGCCGGGGACCGCGCGTACGGCAGCTACGTGCTGATCACCATGAGCCGGCAGGCGGTCTACCTCGGCCACGGCAGGGAGGCCGTACAGCTGGCCCGGGTGGCCCAGCAGGGCATCGGCTCCTCCGCGCCGCCGGTCGTCCAGGCCCTGCTGCACGCCGTCGAGGCGCGCGGCCACGGGGTGCTCGGCGAGGCCAGGCCCTGCACCACCTCGCTGGCGCGGGCGGAACACGCGTTGGGGATCGCCCGCCCGGGTGACGAGGTGCCGCACTGGGCGCGCTACTTCGACGAGGCCCAGCTCGCCGACGAGTTCGGACACTGCCACCGGGACCTCCAGCAGTACCGGGCCGCGGCGCAGCACGCGGAGCGTTCCCTCCAGCTGCGCTCTCCGGCGTACGCCCGCAGCCGGCTGTTCTGCCGGGTGGTGCTGGCGTCCGCCCGGCTCGGGCTCGGCGAGCTCGACCAGGCGTGCGCGCTCGGTGCCGAGGCCGCCCAGCAGGCCGCGGAGATGCGGTCGGTGCGGGCGACGGAGTACGTACGGGACTTCGAGCGGCGCCTGGAGCCGTACCGGGACGCCGCCGCGGTACGCGGCTACCGCGAGCGGGTCGCCACGCTGGGCTGAGCCCGGGGCGGCCACCGGCCCGCTCGGGGGTGGACGGGCTCCGGGCGTCGTGGGCGGGCTCGGGGCGTCGTGGACGGGCTCCGGGCCACGACCGCGCCCCGTTGGACGGGCCCGGAGCCACAGCCCGCGCCCCGGACCGGCGGGCGAGCCTCGGGCCACAGCCCGCGCCCCGGGCCGCCGGACGGCCCTACGCCGCCTCGGGCAGCGCTGTTCCCGTCCCCGGCCGTACCCCCAGGTCGGTGAGGATCGCCTCGGCCGCGCGGCGGCCCGAGAACAGGGCGCCCTGGACCGTGCTCGTGTCGCGGTGGTCGCCGCACACGTACAGGCCGGCCAGCAGCCGCACCGGGCGGCGCGGATCGTGCGGGGCCGGCATCGCGGGGACCGCCTCCGGGTCGTGGTGGGCGGCCAGCAGCTCCCAGCCGTCCGTGGGCGTGCCGTACATGGCGGCCAGCTGGGCGCGGACCGTGCGGTCCAGATCGGGCGGCGGGGTGCCGAGCACCGTGGAGCTGATCAGCGTACGGCCCCGCGGGGCGCGCGAGGGGTCGACCGCGCTCATCACCGCGGTGTGCGCGACCGGGCCCGAGCGGTCGGCGTCCAGCAGCAGGGCGGCGCCGGTCGGCGGGGGAGCGGGGGCGGTGTGGTGAACGACCGTCACGGGGTGGAAGGGCGGCACCCGCAGACCGGGCAGCAGCTCGGCGGCGGCGCCCGCACCGGTCGCCAACAGCAGGGAACGGCAGCCCAGTTCGCCGTGCTCCTTGGTGCGGACCGAGGTGATGTCGGCGGCCGTGACATGCACCCCGGTGCGTACGGTGCCGGGCGGCAGCGCCGCCGCGAGGAGCTCGGGCAGCGTCGCCGCGCCGCCCTCGGGCACGCACAGCCTGCCGCGGGCGTAGCCCCGCAGCGCCAGATCGGCGCACCGGCTGGAGGTGCTGAGTCCGGGGTCGCTGAGCAGCGCGGTGAGCAGCGGGCGCAGGAAGCCGTTGACCGTGCGGGAGGGCAGGCCGCGGTGGGACAGGCCGGCGAGCGCGGTCTGTTCGGGCCGCGCCAGGATGCGGGCGGACGGGGTGGCGGCGAGCCGGGACAGGGCGGCGCCCAGCCGGGCCTGGTCGATGGGCCCGCCCATCGGTGGACGGGGGGCGCTTGCCAGGGCGCGCGCCGCCTTGAATGCGCCCCGCGCGCCCCGCACATCGCCGGTCCGGTACTGGCGGCCCTCGCTGTGCACGAGGACCCCCGGGGCGAAGTTGCGCAGCACCAGCCCTTCGAGGCCCGGTGTCGCGTGCAGGGCCGGGTAGGAGGTGCTGAGCAGTGGGCCGAGGTGGTCGAGCCGGAAGCCGTCCAGATCGGTGGTGGTCATCCGGCCGCCGACCCGGGGGCCGGCCTCCAGGACGCTGACGTTTACCCCTGCACTGGTCAGTCGGTGGGCGGCTGACAGACCGGCGATCCCGGCCCCGATGATGACGACGTCCGCGTGGTGTGCCGTGCTGAGCACGTGCCCCTCCCCGAGTCGGCGCAACTGGTGGGGGGCTCTTGCCCCCAACAGACCCCCGGAATGCCCGAGTTCGCAAGGAGGGTAGGAAGGCGGCCGGCAAAGACGCAGTCGCGCGCACCCGGGGCACCGTTGCACGGGGTCGCATGTCCGTCCGAATGCGCGCAGGGCGCGTCGGCGGGTGGTGTCCGGGTCCAGGACCGGCGGGTGTCGGTGCGTTCGCGGAGCGCGTCGGCGGCGCGCTCAGCGCAGGGCCGCGCGGATCGCCGCGTCGATCCCCGGGAAGGCGAACACGAAGCCCGAGTCGAGGAGTTGGCCCGGCAGCACCCGCTGGCTGGCCAGTACGTCCTGCGCGAAGTCACCGAGGGCGAGCCGCAACGCCGGTGCCGGGGCGGTGAGGAGCGTGGGGCGGTGCAGCACCCGCCCCATTGCCGCCGTCACCTCGCTGTTGGTGACCGGGTCGGGGCCGGTCAGATTCACCGGGCCCGACAGCGACTCCGTGTCCAGGATGTGGCGCAGCGCTGCGACCTCGTCGTGCAGCGCGATGAAGCTCCAGTACTGCCGCCCGTTGCCCAGCCGGCCGCCGAGCCCCGCCCGGAACAACGGGAAGAGCCGGCCCCAGGCCCCGCCCTCGCGGCCGACGACCAGACCGGTGCGCGCGTGCACCGTCCGTACGCCCGCCTCCTGGGCGGCTGCCGTGGCCGCCTCCCACTCCACGCAGACGGACGGCAGGAAACCCTCACCGGCAGGGGCGCTCTCGTCGACGGCATGGTCCCCGGTGTCGCCGTAGTAGCCGATCGCGGACCCGGACAGCAGCACCTTCGGAGGTACGTCCAGCGAGGCGACGGCCTCGGCGACCGCCGCCGTCCCGAGCACCCGGCTGTCCCGGATCTCCCGCTTGTACGCGGCGGTCCAGCGGTGGTCGCCGACCCCGGCGCCGGCGAGATGGACGACGGCGTCGCAGCCCACCAGGCCCGCCACATCGACGTACCCCCGCCCCGGATCCCACTCCACCTCGTCGCCGGCCCGGGCCGGGCGCCGTACCAGGCGCACCACCTCGTGCCCGTCGGCCCGCAGCGAGCGCACCAGCGCCGCTCCGATGAGTCCGGATGCTCCGGTGACAGCGATACGGGAGTGCAGCATGGGGTCCATCCTGCCCCAGCGGCCCCGTCGGACCCATCTGCCGGGCCCGGCGGGTGCTCGTGTCTGTCATCTGCCGGGCCCAGCGGGTGCTCGTGTCATCGGGGCGTACCGGGCGGCGAAACCGGGCTGACCGGGCGAGGGTCGCCGTGGCACAGTGACGCGCATGCCCGAGACCCACACCCACCCGGTCCATGTCCGCCCCGCCGTCCTCGCCGACGATGCCGTGCTCGGCGACCTCGACCGCGCCACCTGGTCGACGCTGCACGCCGTGACGCCCAGGCCGCAGCCGCCGTACGAGCCGTTCTTCGACGAGCGCCACCGGCCCGAGAGCATCCTGGTGGCCGAGGCGGGGGAGGGCGGGGGCGGGCCGCGACCGGCCGGATACCTCAGGCTGGTCCCGCCGACCCCGCTGGCCTGCAACACCCATGTCCGGCAGATACAGGGCCTCGCCGTGGCCGAATGGGCGCGCGGCCGGGGCGTCGCGAGGACCCTGCTGCGGGCCGCCTTCGCGGCGGCGCGAGCCGACGGGGCGAACCGGATGACGCTGCGGGTGCTCGGCCACAACGCGCCCGCGCGTGCCCTGTACGAGTCGGAGGGGTTCGTCGTCGAGGGAGTGCTGCCCGGTGAGTTCTTCCTGCACGGGCGTTACGTCGACGACGTGATGATGGGCCGTTCGCTCACCCCGTGACACTTGGACCGGCCGGCCTACGGCTTGAACAGCCGCATGCCGCCCATGAGTTCGTGCAGGCAGCGCACCGCCAGTTCGGCGGGTGAGCCGGGCCCGGTCGTCGGCGCGTCCGTCTGCGCCCAGGACTCCAGCGCGACCCGGACCGCGTCCGTGGCGGCGGCCGCGGCGAGCCGGACCTCCAGCGGGTCCGCCCCGTCGCCCGCCAGCCGGGCCAGCACCGGCAGCAGCCGCTCCTCCGAATCCTGATTGACCCGGTACCAGACGGCGCGCAGCGCCGGGTCCTGCGCCGCCGCCCGCAACAGCCCGCGCGTCCAGCCGAGCTGCTCGGCGGCGTCCGCGCCCGGCACCCGGAGCGCCTCGGTGACCGCCCGCTCCAGGATCCCGGCGAGCGGCTCCCCGGGGTCGGCCGCCTCCAGCAGGGCCCGCCAGCGCTCGCCGCCGCCGGAGAGCAGCGGGCCCACCGCGTCCTGCTTGGAGCGGAAGTAGCGGTAGAAGGTGCGCAGCGCCACGCCCGCCCGGCCGGCGATGTCCTCCGCCGTGGTGCCGTCGGGCCCGTGCTCGGCGAAGAGCGCGGCCGCGGCGCGCGCGATGTCCAGCTGGGTCGCGGCCTTCCGGCGCTCGGTGAGGGACGGCTGACTCGGCTCGGTGCTCATTCCCAGGAGATTACCCCGGCAGGACAGAAGTGTGCGCGAAATGCCATCGTGGCAAATCGTGCCACCCAGGCGTACGGTGGACATAGATCGGGACGTCATCGGGGCGCCGCCGAGCCGCTTCGTGACAGCAGTCACCGGGATCGGAAGAGAGAACAGACATGAACCGCTACGAAGGCCGCCGCGTACTCGTCACCGGAGGCGGCTCCGGCATCGGACAGGCCACCGTCCACCGCGTCCTCGCCGAGGGCGGCGTCGTCGTCGCGGCCGACGTCAACGAGGCCGGGCTGAAGGCCACGTACGGGACGGCCGTGGCGAACGGTGTCGCCGAGCGCCTCACCACCCTCGTCCTGGACATCTCGGACGAGGCCGCGGTCCGGGCCGGCGTCGCCGCCGCGGTGGAGACCCTCGGCGGGCTCGACGTACTGGTCAACGCGGCCGGGATCCTGCGCTCCGAGCACACCCACAGGACGACGCTGGAGTTCTTCAACAAGATCCTCGCGGTCAACCTGACGGGTACGTTCCTGATGATCCGCGAGGCCGTCCCGGCCCTGCTGGCGGGCGACGAGCCGGCCGTCGTGAACTTCTCCTCCACCTCGGCGAGCTTCGCGCACCCCTACATGTCGGCCTACGCGGCGAGCAAGGGCGGCATCCAGTCGATGACGCACGCGCTGGCGAGCGAGTACAGCAAGCAGGGGCTGCGGTTCGTCGCCGTCGCGCCCGGCTCGATCTCCTCCGACATGACCAGCGGCAACGGACCGGGGCTGCCCGCCGACGCCGACATGTCGCTCTTCGCGAAGCTGTCCCCGGCGCTCGGCGCGGGCTTCGCCAGCCCGGACACCGTCGCCGGCGTCGTCGCGATGCTCGGTTCCCGGGACGGGGCCTTCATCACTGGTACGGAGATCCGGATCGACGGCGGCACCCACTTCTGAGGCGAGGGCACGCCCGCGCCCCTCAGCCGGGCCCGAACCGCTCCCAGAGCGAGGGGAAGCGCTCCGCCAGGACCGCGTCGTCCTCGAAGCTCAGGGGCGTCCCCTCGGGCTCGGCGGCCTGGGGCGGCAGGCCGAGGTCCGGGGCGACCACGCCGGTGAGCTGCTCGTACGCCTCGTCGGCGGCGTAGCCGAGGTCCTCGGCGTCCCCGTCGATCTCCTCGTCGAAGTCGTCGAGGAGACCGGCCAGGCCGTCCGGGTCGTGCAGCGCCCCCTCGAAGACCTCCCGGCCCTGGCCGATCAGCCAGCAGCGGAAGAAGTCGAAGGCGTCGTCGCTCGCACCGCCGAGCAGCACGGCGGCGGCGCCCCACAGATCCCAGCGGTAGGCGCGGTTGAAACGGGCCTCGAAGTGCCGGGCGAAGTCCAGCACCGCATCGGGATCGAGCCGCACCAGCCGTTCGACCAGCAGGTCGGCCTGGTCCTCGGGGTCGCCCTCGGCGGCCGCGCGGGTGCTGTCGATGAGCTCCCAGAACTCCGTCTCGTCCATCACGGCTCAAGCATCGGCCCTGGCGGCCGGCCACGCACGCGGACGCGGGCAGAACCGACCCTCAGCGATAGAGCCCGCTCAGGCGTTCGGCGGCCGTGGCGAAACGCTCCCGCAGCGCGGCCGGCTCCAGCACTTCCGACTCCGGCCCCAGCCCCAGCAGTTGGCTGTACGCGACCTCCATGGACTCGACCCGCAGGGCGAGCGTGAGCCACCCCTCGGCATCGGGCGGGCCGGCCGCGTCCAGGGCGTCCCGGACCGCCGAACGGTCCATGGTGTACGGCAGTCGGCGTACACCCTCCGGCGACACCCGTACCGTCACCTCGGCCCGCAGGATCGACCGGGCGAACTGGGCGGCCCGCTCCCCCCAGAAACCCGGCAGATCGAACCGCTCGTCGCGCTCGAACCGCTCGTCGGACACCGTCACGGACGAGAACCGGTCGATCCGGTACACCCGGAAGTCGTCCCCCACCCGGGCGCAGACGTACCAGACCCCGGCCTTCAGGACCAGCCCGTACGGTGCCAGCTCCCGCTCCACCTCGTCGCCCGCGCCGCCGCGGCGGTAGCGGGCACGGACGATCCGGTCGCCCCAGACGGCCTCGGCGACGGCCGGCAGCAGCTCGGGGGTGACCGGCTCCTGGTACCAGCCGGGAGCGTCCAGATGGAAGCGCCGGGCGGCACTGTCGGAGGCGTCCCGCAACGAGGGCAGCAGGGCCGCCGACACCTTGAGCCGGGCGGCGGACCCGGCGTCCTCCAGGCCCATCTCGCGCAGCGCGGACGGCAGCCCGGAGAGGAAGAGCGCCTCGGCCTCGGTCCGGGCCAGGCCGGTCAGGTGGGTGCGGTAGCCGCCGACCAGCCGGTAGCCCCCGGCCCGGCCCCGGTCCGCGTACACCGGGACACCCGCCTCCGAGAGCGCCTGCGCGTCCCGGGTCACGGTCCGCTCGGACACCTCCAGCTCACGGGCGAGCTCGGCGGCGGTCATGGCGGGGCGGGACTGCAGGAGCAGAACCATTCTGATCAGACGGGCAGCGCGCATCCGGCCATTGTGGCCGCAGAACGCGTAGGACCGACCGGCAACCGCCGGTCGGTCCTACGCGGCCGGGCAGGTGCCCGGCCGCCGTCACATCACAGCCCGTACCGCTCCCGGGCCTCCTTGACCGCGGACGCGGTCACCTCGCCGCGACGGGCCAGCTGGGCCAGCGCCGCGACCACGATCGACTGCGCGTCGACACCGAAGTGGCGGCGGGCCGCGCCGCGGGTGTCGGAGAGGCCGAAGCCGTCCGTGCCGAGCGAGGACCAGTCCTGCTCCACCCACTGGCTGATCTGGTCCGGGACCTGACGCATCCAGTCGCTGACCGCGACGACCGGACCCGGTGCGCCCTCCAGCGCCCGGGTCACGTACGGCACCCGCTGCTCACCGCGGAGCAGCGCCTCGTCGCACTCCAGCGCCTCGCGGCGCAGCTCGCCCCAGGAGGTGGCGGACCAGACGTCGGCCGTGACACCCCAGTCCGCGGCCAGCAGTTCCTGCGCCTCAAGCGCCCAGTGGATCGCCGTACCGGAGGCCAGCAGCTGGGCCCGCGGGGCGTCCGCCGAGGCGGGCGTGCCCTCCTTGAAGCGGTACAGGCCCTTGACGATGCCCTCCTCGACGCCCTCCGGCATCGCGGGCTGCGGCTTCGGCTCGTTGTAGACCGTCAGGTAGTAGAAGACGTTCTCGGCCTCGGGGCCGTACATCCGCCGCAGACCGTCCTTGACGATCACCGCGATCTCGTACGCGAACGCCGGGTCGTAGTTGAGCGACGCCGGGTTCGTCGAGGCGATCAGGTGCGAGTGGCCGTCCGCGTGCTGGAGACCCTCACCGGTCAGCGTCGTACGGCCCGCCGTGGCGCCGACGATGAAGCCCTTGCCGAGCTGGTCGGCGAGCTGCCAGAACTGGTCGCCGGTCCGCTGCCAGCCGAACATCGAGTAGAAGATGTAGAAGGGGATCATCGTCTCGCCGTGCGTCGCGTACGACGTCGACGCGGCGATGAAGTCCGCCATGGCCCCGGCCTCGGTGATCCCCTCGTTGAGGATCTGGCCGTCCTTGGCCTCCTTGTAGTACATCAGCTGGTCGCGGTCGACCGGGTCGTAGGTCTGGCCCAGCGGCGAGTAGATGCCGGCCGACGGGAACAGCGACTCCATACCGAAGGTACGGGCCTCGTCCGGGACGATCGGAACCCAGCGCCGGCCGGTCTCCTTGTCCCGCATCAGGTCCTTGACCAGGCGCACGAAGGCCATGGTCGTGGCCATCTCCTGCTTGCCGGAGCCCTTCTTCAGCGCGGCGAACGCGCGCTCCTCGGGCTGCGGCAGCGCCGCGGCGTGCACCCGGCGGGCCGGGGCGGGACCACCGAGGGCGGCCCGGCGCTCCTGGAGGTAACGGACCTCGGGGGAGTCGGTGCCCGGGTGGCCGTAGGGCACCAGTCCGTCGGCGAAGGCGCTGTCCGGGATCGGGAGTCCGAGCAGCTCGCGCATGTCCTTGAACTCGTCCACCGAGAGCTTCTTCATCTGGTGGTTGGCGTTCTTGGACTCGAAGCCCTTGCCGAGGGTGAAGCCCTTCACCGTCTGGGCGAGGATCACGGTCGGCGCGCCCTTGTGCGCCAGCGCCGCCCGGTACGCCGCGTACACCTTGCGGGCCTCGTGGCCGCCGCGCGAGGTGTAGAAGCACTCGGCGATCTTCGCGTCGGTGAGCAGCTTCGCCAGCTCGGCGAGCGCGGGCTCGGCGCCGAAGAAGTGCTCGCGGATGTACGCGACGTCGCGGGTGGCGTACGTCTGGAACTGCGCGTCCGGGACCTCCCGGAGCCGGCGGACCAGCGCACCGGTGGTGTCCAGCCGGAACAGCTCGTCCCAGGCGTTGCCCCAGAGCGTCTTGACGACGTTCCAGCCGGCCCCGCGGAACGCGCCCTCCAGCTCCTGGACCACGCGGAAGTTGGCGCGGACCGGGCCGTCGAGGCGCTGCAGGTTGCAGTTGATGACGAAGGTCAGGTTGTCGAGACCCTCACGGGCCGCCAGCGCGAGGGCGGCGGTCGACTCGGGCTCGTCCATCTCGCCGTCGCCGAGGAAGGCCCAGACGTGCGAGTTCGACGTGTCCTTGATGCTGCGGTTGGCGAGGTAGCGGTTGAAGCGCGCCTGGTAGATCGCCGACAGCGGGCCGAGGCCCATCGACACGGTGGGGAACTCCCACAGCCAGGGCAGCCGCCGCGGGTGCGGGTAGGACGGCAGGCCGTCGCCGCCCGCCTCCTGGCGGAAGTTGTCGAGCTGCTGCTCGCTGAGCCGGCCGTCGAGGAAGGCGCGGGCGTAGATGCCGGGGGAGGCGTGGCCCTGGATGTAGAGCTGGTCGCCGGAGCCGTCCCCCTCCTTGCCGCGGAAGAAGTGGTTGAAGCCGGTCTCGTACAGCCAGGCCGCCGAGGCGAAGGTGGCGATGTGGCCGCCGACGCCGTAGCGCGCGCCGCGGGTGACCATCGCGGCCGCGTTCCAGCGGTTCCAGGCGGTGATCCTGGACTCCATCTCCAGATCGCCGTCGAACTCGGGCTCGGCGGCGGTCGGGATGGAGTTGACGTAATCGGTCTCCAGCAGCTTGGGCAGCGCGAGACCGGCGCCCTCGGCGTGTTCGAGCGAACGACGCATCAGGTACGCGGCCCGGTGCGGGCCCGCGGCCTTGGTGACGGCATCCAGGGAGGCCGCCCATTCGGCGGTCTCCTCGGGGTCACGGTCCGGGAGCTGGTCGAGCTCGCTCGGAAGCTTTCCTACGGGGTCGGTCATGATCGCCGCCTTCCGGAGTGGAGGGGGGTGGAGAAAGGCCCTGACTGGCAGGACAGGGCGATGGGGCCGGTGGGCCCGCGGATGAACTCTAAGTCGCCGATCGATGATCGATCAAAGGGTGAAGGGCAAAACTTCTCGATATGAAGAAAGTGGCATGGGGTGTCTCGGAATGAGGCACGGAGTGACGGGATTTATCGTACAAATGGGGCGCCTGCCTGCACGGGCGAGCACCCCACGCGACAGATGTGTACGGCCCCGGCCCTCAGGCGCGCGGCGCACAGCCGAGCACATGGGCCTTCGCCAGTACCCCGATGTCCGGGTCCTTGCGCAGGAACGCCTCGATGAGCGCCTCGTGCTCCTCCGCGTACGACTTCTGCACCGTGCCCAGCCACCGGATCGACAGGGCCGTGAACACCTCGATGCCCAGCCCCTCCCAGGTGTGCAGCAGCACCGCGTTCCCGGCGGCCCGCACCATCTCGCGGTGGAAGCCCACGGTGTGCCGCACCTGCGCCTCGCCGTCGGCCAGCCGGTCCGCCTCGTAGAGCGCCGTCACGTACGGCGTGAGGCGCGAGCAGTCCTCGCCGAGGGCCGGCGCCGCCAGCTCCGCCGCGATCTGCTCCAGGCCGGCCCGCACCGGATAGCTCTCCTCCAGGTCGGCGGCGGTGAGATTGCGGACCCGCACGCCCTTGTTCGGCGCCGACTCGATCAGCCGGAGCGTCTCCAGCTCCCGCAGGGCCTCGCGCACGGGCGTCTGGCTGACCTCCAGCTCGGTGGCGATCCGGCGCTCCACGATCCGCTCACCGGGCTTCCAGCGCCCGCTGACGATCCCGTCCACGATGTGCTCGCGGATCTGTTCGCGCAGCGAGTGGACGACGGGCGGGGTCATGAGGGGCTCCTTCTGGGCAAGCCGGTGCTGTCCGCACCATCACGATTGCCGGACAGACCCTAGACAATACGGCGGCGCCCCCGTCCGGAAGTGTTCCGGACGGGGGCGCCGCTGGTGAGGCTGGTTACAGCCGGAGGGCTCAGAGGCCGAGCTCGACCTCGAACTCACCGGCCTCCAGGATCGCCTTGACCGAGGTCAGGTAACGGGCGGCGTCCGCGCCGTCCACCAGACGGTGGTCGTAGGAGAGCGACAGGTACGTCATGTCGCGGACACCGATGACGGTGCCCTCCTCGGTCTCGATGACCGCCGGACGCTTGACCGTGGCACCGATGCCCAGGATGGCTGCCTGGTTCGGCGGCACGATGACGGTGTCGAACAGCGCACCGCGCGAGCCGGTGTTGCTGATGGTGAAGGTGGCACCGGACATGTCGTCCGGCGTCAGGCCGCCACCGCGGGCCTTGCCGGCCAGCTCGGCGGTCTTCTTCGAGATACCGGCGATGTTCAGGTCGCCCGCACCCTTGATGACCGGGGTCATCAGACCCTTCTCGGCGTCCACGGCGATGCCGATGTTCTCCGAGTCGAAGTACGTGATGGTGCCCTCGTCCTCGTTGATCCGGGCGTTGACGACCGGGTGGGCCTTCAGCGCCTGGGCCGCCGCCTTGACGTAGAACGGCATCGGGGACAGCTTGACGCCCTCGCGGGCGGCGAACGCGTCCTTCGCCTTGTTGCGCAGCTTCATCAGCTTGGTGACATCGACCTCGACGACCGAGGTCAGCTGCGCCTGCGAGTGCAGGGCCTTCATCATGTTCTCGCCGATGACCTTGCGCATGCGGGTCATCTTGACCGTCTGACCGCGCAGCGGGGACGCCTCCAGCTTCGGCGCCTTCGAGGCGGCCGGAGCAACGGCGGCGGCCGGAGCCGGGGCGGCCGCGGCGGCCCTGGCGGCCTCAGCGGCGGCGGCTGCGTCCACTACGTCCTGCTTGCGAATGCGGCCACCGACACCGGTGCCCTTGACCGCGCCCAGGTCGACGCCGCTCTCGGCGGCGAGCTTGCGGACCAGCGGCGTGACGTACGCGCCGTCGTCACCGGAGGTCGCAGCCGGGGCGGCCGGGGCGGCCGGGGTGACCGGAGCCGGAGCGGCGACCGGAGCAGCGGCCATCGGAGCCGGAGCGGCGACCGGGGCGGCGGGCGCCACCGGGGCCGGAGCCGGAGCGGGGGCGGCCGGAGCGACCGGCGCGGGGGCGGCGGCGACCGGAGCCGGGGCCGGGGCGGCCACGGGAGCCGGTGCGGCCGGAGCCGGAGCGGCGGCCGGGGCAGCACCCGCGGCACCGATGACGGCGAGCTTGGCGCCGACCTCGGCGGTCTCGTCCTCGGCGACGACGATCTCCAGCAGCACACCGGAAACCGGGGCCGGGATCTCGGTGTCGACCTTGTCCGTGGAGACCTCCAGGAGGGGCTCGTCCTCCGTGACCTCCTCGCCGACCTCCTTCAGCCAGCGGGTGACGGTGCCCTCGGTGACGCTCTCGCCGAGCGCCGGGAGGGTGACGTCGGTACCGGCGGCGCCACCGGCCGGTGCGGCGGCGGGGGCCGGGGCCTCGGCGGCGGGCGCCGGAGCGGCGGCCGGGGCCTCGGCGACCGGGGCCGGAGCCGGGGCGGCCGCGGGCTCGGCGGCCGGAGCCGCGGCGGCCACCGGCGCGCCCGTGCCGTCGTCGATGATGGCCAGCTCGGCGCCGACCTCGACGGTCTCGTCCTCGGCGACCTTGATGGCGGCCAGGATGCCGGCCGCGGGGGCCGGGATCTCGGTGTCGACCTTGTCGGTCGAAACCTCGAGCAACGGCTCGTCGGCCTCGACGCGCTCGCCCTCGGCCTTCAGCCAGCGGGTGACAGTGCCCTCGGTGACGCTCTCGCCGAGCGCCGGAAGGGTTACGGAAACCGACATGGTTTCAGTTGCTCCTTACGAAAGTGCGGAAGTGGTCGGTCGTCGCGCCCGGTCGACTGGATCAGTCGTGGGAGTGCAGAGGCTTGCCGGCCAGGGCCAGGTGGGCCTCGCCCATCGCCTCGTTCTGGGTCGGGTGGGCGTGGATGAGCTGCGCGACCTCGGCGGGCAGCGCCTCCCAGTTGTAGATCAGCTGGGCTTCGCCGACCTGCTCGCCCATACGGTCACCGACCATGTGGACGCCGACCACGGCACCGTCCTTGACCTGGACGAGCTTGATCTCGCCCGCGGTCTTGAGGATCTTGCTCTTGCCGTTGCCCGCGAGGTTGTACTTCAGAGCGACGACCTTGTCCGCGCCGTAGAGCTCCTTGGCCTTGGCCTCGGTGATGCCCACGGAGGCGACCTCGGGGTGGCAGTACGTCACCCGCGGGACACCGTCGTAGTCGATCGGAACGGTCTTCAGACCGGCCAGCCGCTCCGCCACCAGGATGCCCTCGGCGAAGCCGACGTGCGCGAGCTGGAGCGTCGGGGCCAGGTCGCCCACGGCGGAGATGGTGGGCACGTTGGTCTGCATGTACTCGTCGACGAGGACGTAACCGCGGTCCATCGCGACGCCGGCCTCCTCGTAGCCCAGGCCCTGCGAGACCGGGCCGCGGCCGATGGCGACCAGCAGCACCTCGGCCTCGAAGGTCTTGCCGTCGGCGAGGGTCACGCGGACGCCGTCCTGCGTGTACTCGGCGCCCTGGAAGAACGTACCGAGGTTGAACTTGATGCCGCGCTTGCGGAACGCGCGCTCAAGAAGCTTCGAGCTGTTCTCGTCCTCGACCGGGACGAGGTGCTTCAGGCCCTCGATGATCGTCACGTCGGTGCCGAAGGACGTCCACGCCGAGGCGAACTCGACGCCGATGACGCCGCCGCCCAGCACGATCGCGGACTTCGGGACGCGGTCCAGCTTGAGCGCGTGGTCCGACGAGATGATGCGGTTGCCGTCGATCTCCAGGCCCGGCAGCGACTTCGGCACGGAGCCGGTCGCGAGCAGCACGTGGCGGCCCTGGACGCGCTGGCCGTTCACATCCACCGAGGTGGGGGAGGAGAGCCGTCCCTCACCCTCGATGTAGGTGACCTTGCGCGAGGCGATGAGACCCTGCAGACCCTTGTACAGGCCCGAGATCACGTCGTCCTTGTACTTGTGGACGGCGTCGATGTCGATGCCCTCGAAGGTGGCCTTGACACCGAACTGCTCGGACTCGCGCGCCTGGTCGGCGATCTCACCGGCGTGCAGCAGGGCCTTCGTGGGGATACAGCCGTTGTGCAGGCAGGTGCCGCCGACCTTGCCCTTCTCGATCAGAGCGACGTCCAGGCCCAGCTGCGCTCCGCGCAGGGCCGCGGCGTAACCGCCGCTACCACCGCCGAGGATCACTAGGTCGAAAACGGTGCTGGCGTCGTTCGCCACGTCACGTCCTCCATGCATGTGCGCCGTACGCCGGGCCCCGTCGCTGGGGGATGACCGGCCGGTCGGCTGGTGTTCGGCCGCTTTTGTTATTCGGCCCTGTGGTGGGGGCCCTGTCCTGCCGAGAACCCATCTTCGCACTTGTTGACGGTGGGCGGGACGCGGGGCCCGGGTCTGAGACGGATGATCATCCGTCTCAGGTGGTTACCGCTGCGTAGACCCCTACTGATTTCGTCGAGAGCGAAACCGGCCGGATCCGTGCGGCGATGCCATCGGCGTAACACGTACGGCCCCGGACCTATGCCCGGGGCCGTACGTCACGGTCGAGGCCTCAGCCGAGGTCCCCGGCGGCGGTGCGCTCGGCCAGCCTGACCAGCGTGCGGACCGCGGAGCCGGTGCCGCCCTTGGGCGTGTAGCCGTACGGCGCGCCCTCGTGGAAGGCCGGACCGGCGATGTCCAGGTGCGCCCAGGCGATGCCCTCGCCCACGAACTCCTGGAGGAACAGACCGGCCACCAGGCCGCCGCCCATCCGCTCGCCCATGTTGGCGATGTCGGCGGTCGGGGAGTCCATGCCCTTGCGCAGGTCGGCGGGGAGCGGCATCGGCCAGGAGGCCTCGCCGACCTCCTCGGCGATCTCGTGGATGGAGGTACGGAAGGCGTCGTCGTTCGCCATGATGCCGAAGGTGCGGTTGCCCAGCGCCAGCACCATCGCGCCGGTCAGGGTCGCCACGTCGACGATCGCGTCCGGGTTCTCCTCGGAGGCGCGGGTCAGCGCGTCGGCGAGGACGAGCCGGCCCTCGGCGTCCGTGTTGAGGACCTCGACGGTCTTGCCGCTGTACATGCGCAGCACGTCACCGGGGCGGGTGGCGTTGCCCGACGGCATGTTCTCGGCGAGCGCCAGCCAGCCGGTCACGTTGACCTGGAGGCCGAGGCGGGAGGCCGCGACGACGGCGGCGAACACGGCGGCGGCGCCGCTCATGTCGCACTTCATCGTCTCGTTGTGGCCGGCCGGCTTCAGCGAGATGCCGCCCGAGTCGTAGGTGATGCCCTTGCCGACCAGGGCCAGGGTCTTCTCCGCCTTCGGGTGCGTGTAGGCGAGCTTCACCAGACGCGGGCCGTGGGTCGAGCCCTGGCCGACGCCCAGCAGACCGCCGAAGCCGCCCTTGACGAGCGCCTTCTCGTCGAGGACCTGCACCTTGATGCCGTGCTCCTTGCCCGCGGCGGTGGCCACGGCGGCGAAGGACTCGGGGTACAGGTCGTTCGGCGGGGTGTTGATCAGGTCGCGGGTGCGGTTGATCTCCTCGGCCAGCGCGACGGCGCGCTCGGCGGCCGCCTTGAACGCCTTGTCACGCGGCTTGGTGCCGAGCAGGGCGACCTCGCCGAGCGGCGGCTTCACGCCGTTGCCGTTCTTCTTGCCCTTGGGGGCGACCTTGTCCTCGCCGCCCTGGTACGCGGTGAAGGCGTACGCGCCAAGGAGCGCGCCCTCGGCGATCGCCTCGGCGTCCTCGGCGGAGGCGACGGGCAGCGCGAAACCGGCCTTCTTCGAGCCGGCCAGGGCGCGGGCGGCCGAACCGGCGGCCCGGCGCAGCGCCTCGGTGCCGTACGCCTCGTCCTTCTGCGGGACGGGGCCGAGCCCGACCGCGACGACGACCGGGACCTTGAGGCCGGCGGGTGCGGGGAGCTTGGTCGCCTCGCCCTCGGCACCCGCGGCGCCCAGGGCCTCCAGGACGGTGGCGAGCTTTCCGTCGAACGCCTTGTCCACGGCCTCGGAGCCCGGTGCGAGGACCAGACTCCCAGCCTTGGACCCAGAGCCCTTGGCGACGCCGACGACGAGTGCGTCGGCGCGCAGCGTCGCCGCACCGGCAGTGCTGAGAGTGAGAGCAGTCACGGTGGTGAAATCTCGCTTCCGTTGAGTTCGTTGTCGGTCTGTGCTGGTCGAGGGGGTGGCCGACCGTGCCCGGCGCATCGTAGACGCCGCCGCAATGTGCCGGGAACGAGCCTACGCGCGCCCCTGGTGCGGGGACACGGCGGCGGGCCGTCGGTGGCTCGTTGTGGCGCCACGGGCCCGGCCCCGGACGGCGCGGCCGGGGCGCGTGCGGCCGGAAGGGCGGGCGGACATAGGGTCGTTGGAGGTGAAAGACCCTATGGGGGGAGAACCATGCGTGCCCATGGGGTCGCGAGCGTGACGCGAGGCAGCCGGGCGCTGCCCGTCGCCGTACTGATTCTGCTGGCCCTGCTGGCCGGCTGCACCTCGGCGCCGGAACCCGCCGGGAAGGACCACTGGCGGCCGGAACCGGGCACCCGCTGGCAGTGGCAGCTCTCCGGCAGGCTGGATCCGACGGTGGACGTCCCGGTGTACGACATCGACGGCTTCGACCACGGGGCCGCGGCGGTCGACGATCTGCACCGCCGGGGCCGCAAGGTGATCTGCTACCTCTCCACCGGCGCCTGGGAGGACTTCCGTCCGGACGCCGAGAAGTTCCCCGCCCCGGTACGCGGCAAGGGCAACGGCTGGGAGGGCGAGTACTGGCTCGACATCCGCCGCACGGACATCCTGGAGCCGCTGATGGAGCGGCGGATCGAGATGTGCGCCGACAAGGGGTTCGACGCGGTGGAGCCCGACAACATGGACGGCTACCGCAACCGCACCGGCTTCCCGCTGACCGCCGCCGACCAGCTGCGCTACAACCGGCTCATCGCCCGGATCGCCCACCGCCACGGACTCGCCGTCGGCCTGAAGAACGACCTCGGGCAGATCCCGGAGCTGGAGCCGGACTTCGACTTCGCGGTCAACGAGCAGTGCGCGCAGTACGACGAGTGCGAGGAGCTCACCCCGTTCGTGAAGGCGGGCAAGGCCGTCTTCCACGTCGAGTACGAGCTGCCCGTCGCCCGGTTCTGCGCCGGGTCGCGGCGGCTGGGGCTCAGCTCCCTGCTGAAGAAGTACGAACTCGGCGTGTGGCGCCAGGAGTGCCCGAAGGGCCGCGCGCAGAACGGCTAACCGAACGTCAGGGCCACCAGGGCCGCCGTGGCCGCCGTCTCCGCCAGCGCGCCGAACACATCACCGGTCACTCCGCCGAAGCGCCGCACACAGTGCCGCAGCAGGAGCTGGGCGACCCCGAGCGCGGCCACCGCGGCCAGCGCGTGGTGCAGCGCCCCGTACCCGCCGAGCAGCGCACCGGCCCCCGCGCAGCCCGCGACCACCACGGCCCCGACCGACACCGCGCCCCGCCCCGTGACCGTCCCCGCCACGGCCGCGCCCAGCCCCTCCGGACGGGCCGGCGGCACGCCCCGGCGGGAGGCCAGGGTGAGCGCGAGCCGGGCGGTGACCGCGGCGACGGCCGCCGCCACCGCGCCGTACGCCCAGCCCCGCCCGTACAGCTCGGCCAGCGCGGCGACCTGGGCCAGCAGCACGAACAGCAGGGTGATCACCCCGAACGGCCCAATGTCCGACTGCTTCATGATCCGCAGGGCGTCGTCGGCGGGCTTGCCGCTGCCCAGGCCGTCGGCGGTGTCCGCGAGACCGTCCAGATGCAGCCCCCGGGTCAGCGCGGCGGGCACGGCGGCCGAGGCGACCGCGGCGAGCAGCGGCCCCGAGCCGAGCAGCAGCGACAGGCCGCCGGCCGCCGCCGCGAGCAGCCCCACGACGAGGCCGGCGAGCGGCGCGCACAGCATTCCGGCACGGGCGGTCTCGCGGTCCCAGCGGGTGACGCGGACGGGGAGCACGGTCAGGGTGCCGAAGGCGAAACGGATGCCGTGGCTGTTCAGGGAGGTCACGGCGCGCAGGCTAATCGGTGCGTCCGGCCGATAGATTGCTCGAAACGCGACAGATCAGTACAGAAGCGGCTTATCGGGAGTGGGTGGCATGGGTCACTGGTTCGATCGGAACATTGTCGAGCCGGGAAAGCTGCCGCTGCTGCTCGCCCTGGCCGCCTTCGTGCTCACCTTCGCGATCACCCGGCTCATCACGCGGATGATCCGGGCGGGGAAGGGCCCGTTCCGCAACATCACGCCCGGCGGTATGCACATCCACCACGTGGTTCCCGGGGTGGTGCTGAGCGTCGTCGGCGGTTTCGGCGCGGTCGCCAGCGGACGGGAGGGCGTCGCCGCGGGGATCTGGGCCGTGGTCTTCGGCATGGGCGCGGGGCTGGTGCTGGACGAATTCGCCCTGATCCTCCATCTCGACGACGTGTACTGGACCGAGGAGGGCCGCCAGAGCGTGGAGGTGGTGGTCCTCACCGCGGCGCTGGTCCTGCTCGTCCTGGCCGGGTTCTCACCGCTCGGCGTGAACGAGCTGAGCAGCGACGAGCAGCAGGACCGGCTCGGCGTGATCCTGACCCTGGTCGTCAACTTCTGCTTCGTGCTGATCGCGCTCTTCAAGGGAAAGGCACGGCTCGCGGTCGTCGGCACGCTCGTCCCGTTCGTCGCGCTGATCGGGGCGGTCCGGCTGGCCCGTCCGACGTCGATGTGGGCCAGGCGCTTCTACCGCAACCGCCACCGGGCCCGCGCCCGGTCCGTGCTGCGCGCCTATCACCACGATGTGCGCTGGGTGGGCCCGCGGCGCAGATTCGAGGATCTGATCGGCGGCGCACCGGACCGGGTGCCGCTCCCCGGACGAGATTCCTGATCCCGAGGCCGGTCCCGGCGGGCCGTGTACGCGCACAGCACGAGGACCGCGGCGATCGCCACCAGGTGCTCCTTGCCCGCCAGATTGTTCTTCAGGACCACCTCGGCCACCATCGCCGCGACGACCAGCGCCCCGGTGAAGCGGGCCCGGTAGAGGTAACAGAGGTAGACGGCGAGGCCGACCACCGCCGCGGACGGCCCGGTGTCGACGATCCGGGCGTCCGAGGCCGGCAGCCCGAACAGCCCGTCCGGGCCGAGCGCGACACCGATCCGCGCGTACAGCGTCCCGGACAGCGTCGCCACGTACGCGATCAGCAGCGTGCGCCACCGGCCCAGGCAGATCTCGGCGGTGCCGAACACCACCAGGATCTGCGCCAGCGCCCCCCAGACCGGCAGGTCCGGCGCCGGCACGAACAGCGACAACGGCGTACGCAGCAGGGAGAGCGGCAGCGGGTCCTCGGCCTGCACGGCCCCGAGGCCGTGCACCACCCCGAGACCCCATGAGTACTGCTGCAGCGCGTGGAGCAGCGCCGTCAGACAGACCGCGGCGACCGTCATCGGGATCGCCCACAGCCGGTCGGCGGTGAGCGCCGCGCGTACGGCCGCCGACAGCGGACCCCACTCGCGACGGGCCGCCCGGCGCAGTGCGCGCACGGGTCTCATCCATCGGCCCCGAGATGCGAGCGGTGCAGCCACTTGGGCAGACCGGGCGCCTCCAGGAACCCTTCGGCGCGGCCCGCCGCGACACCGATGCGCAGCAGGTCCGAGCTCTTCTCGAACAGCATGAAGCGGGGCTCCCAGATCGGCCGGTACTTGGCGTTGGCGCGGTACAGCGACTCGATCTGCCACCAGCGCGAGAAGAAACTGAGCATCGAGCGCCACAGCCTCAGCACCGGTCCGGCGCCGAGCCGCGAACCACGCTCGAAGACGGACCGGAACATCGCGAAGTTCAGCGAGACCTGCGTGATCCCGATCTCCTGGGCGCGCTGGAGGAGTTCGATGACCATGAACTCCATCAGCCCGTTCTCCGCGTCCCGGTCACGGCGCATCAGGTCCAGCGAGAGGCCGTTCGGCCCCCAGGGCACGAAGCTCAGTACGGCGCGCAGCTCGCCCGGGGCGCCCTCCTCGGTGGGGGCGTTGCGGCATTCGAGCATCACGCACCGGCCGTCCGCCGGATCGCCGAGCCGGCCCAGCGCCATCGAGAAGCCGCGTTCGGTCGCCCCGTCGCGCCAGTCGTCGGCGCGCCGCACCAGTTCGGCCATCTCCGCCTCGGGGATGTCCGCGTGGCGGCGGACGGTCACCTCGTACCCGGCGCGCCGGACCCGGTTGTACGCCTGGCGGACGGTGCGCATCGCCCGCCCCTCCAGGGTGAACTCGGCGGTCTCCACGATCGCTTCGTCGCCCAGTTCCAGGGCGTCGAGGCCGTGCCGTGCGTAGATCGTGCCGCCCTCCTCGCTCACCCCCATCACCGCCGGGATCCAGCCGTGCTCGCGGGCCTCGGCCAGCCACGGCTCGATCGCCCCCGGCCAGGCCTCCGGGTCGCCGATGGGATCACCGGAGGCGAGCGAGACCCCGCTCACCACCCGGTAGGTGACGGCTGCCTTTCCGGTCGGGGACCAGATGACGCTCTTCTCCCGGCGCAGCGAGAAGTAGCCGAGCGAGTCGCGCTCGCCGTGCTTCTCCAGCAGTGCGCGGAGCCGGGTCTCGTCCTCGGGGGTGATCGGGTCGACGGCCCGGCGGGACCGGAACGCCGCGTACACGACGGCGATCAGCAGCAGCGTGGAGAGCACGTTGATGGTGACGTTGACCCAGCCGGGGGCGGTGATCCCGGGGAAGGTGGCGTCGTTGTCGGCGACCGAGACCAGCCTCAGCGCCCCGTAGCGCCAGCGGTCCAGGAAGGACGCCCGGTAGCCGTCGGACGCGGTGTTGGTGAGGGTGACCAGGCCCGCGGCGAGCAGCGAGGTGACCAGCAGCCCGCCGACCGCGACGACGGCCGCCAGCTTCGGGTTGGACCGGTCGCCCTTCGCGTAGAACTCGCGCCGGCCGAGGATCAGGGCCAGGACGAAGGCGGCGGTCAGCGCCAGCGAGATCCAGTTCTGCGGATACCGCCGGACCTCCGGGAACGCGATCACCAGGGCGAAGAGGAGCAGCAGCAGGCCGCTCACCACCATGTTCACGATCCAGGCGGCCCGCTTGCGGCGGCGCATGGTGACCGCCAGGAAGAGTGCGACGACCCCGGAGGAGAAGCCCGCGGTGAGCAGGTACGGGGTGAAGTAGTTCTCCGTGTTGTGGCGGCGCAGATCGTTTCCGAGCGTGACCCAGACGGCGCTCAGGAAATTGATGAACGACACGACGCGCAGGTACCAGATGGTGAATGCCGCGCTGCGCCGTGACCGGACGGTGCTCGGTGACCGGACGGAGTCCCGCCCGGATTCGTCGGTGGCCAATTGGACCTCTCCCATGAAAAGCGATCATATGGTGCATCGCACTGCATGAGGGACTGCGCTGCGGCCGGTGTTCGACGGCCGCAGCGGTGCCGGTCCGTGAGGCTCAGGTCGCGTCGCCGTACGCGGCCCCGGCCCCGGCTCCCTCGTCGGCGCCGTCCTTCTCCTCGGCGACGGGGTCGCGCTCGGGCAGTTCGGCCGCGAGTGCGGCCGCGGCCCGGACGAGCGGAAGTGCGAGCAGTGCCCCGCTTCCTTCTCCCACGATGACGCCGTGGTCCAGCAGCGGGTTGAGCGCCATCCGGTCCAGCGCCTTGGCCTGGGCCGGCTCGCCGCTCGCCTGACCCGCCAGCCACCAGTCCGGCGCCCGGAAGGCGGCCCGCTGGCCCACCAGTGCACAGGCCGCGGAGACCACGCCGTCCAGGATCACCGGCAGCCTGCGCACCGCGCACTGCAACAGGAACCCGGTCATCGCCGCCAGATCCGCCCCGCCCACCGTGGCCAGCAGCTCCAGCTGGTCACCGAGGACCGGCCGGGCCCGCCGCAGCGCGTCCCGGATCGCCGCGCACTTGCGCATCCACGCCAGGTCGTCGATGCCCGCGCCACCGCGCCCGGTGACCACCGAGGCGTCCGTACCGCACAGCGCCGCGATCAGGGTGGCCGCGGCCGTGGTCCCGCCCACGCTCAGATCGCCGAGCACCACCAGATCGGTGCCCGAGTCGGCCTCCTCGTCGGCGATCGCGATGCCGAGCCGTACCGCCCGCTCGGCCTCCTCGGCCGTCAGCGCGTCCTCGATGTCGATCCGGCCACTGCCCCGCCGCACCCGATGACGCGCCACCGGCTCGGGCAGCAGCTCCGGATCGCAGTCCAGACCGGCGTCGACGATCCGTACCGGTACGGAGAACTGCCGGGCCAGCACCGCGAGCGGCGTCGCACCCTCCAGGGTGGCCCGCACCAGCTCGTACGCGCTCCCAGCGGGACGCCCGGAGACATCCAGTCCGGCGACCCCGTGATCACCGGCGAAGAGCACCACGCGCGGCTGCTCGATCGTCTTGACCGGCACGGACTGCTGCGCGGCCGAGAGCCATTCGCCCAGCTCGTCCAGGCGGCCGAGGGCGCCGACGGGAACGGTCCGGCGCTCCCGCCGTTCCTCGGCATCGCGCCGTACGCCGCCGTCGGGGCGTTCGATCAGATCGGAGAAGTCGTCCAGATTCACGGGGGTCTGCCTCGCGGGTCGATGCGTCGAGTGGGCCGGTGAGCCCGGCGGCGGGCTACGACCCCACCCGCGATCGGCAGCGGCGTCGCGGCGCCGGGGACCTCCGCCCCCGGCGTTGTCGTCAGTCGCGATGGCTCCGCCATCACTCCCTCCTCCGCCTTGGATTCGAAGGCCTCAGGCGCCGCTCCTTCTCCCGCTGACAATCGCGGGTGAGGTCGTTACTGCGGAACAGTACCCGCCGCGTTTCCGGCGCCCGGTCGGCACGATGCCCCTGCGGCCGGAGAGCACGGGCGGCCCCGGTCAGCCGCGCAGCACCAGCGCCTGCCCGGCCACCACCAGCAGCACCTGCTCGCACTCGTCGGCGAACGCGGCGTTCAGCCGGCCCAGCTCGTCCCGGAAGCGCCGCCCGGCGGCCGTCGCGGGCACCACGCCCGAACCGGTCTCATTGGTGACGGCGACGACCGTACGACGCGTTCCGCGGACCGCCGAGACCAGCTCGGCGGTCCGCTCCCGCAGGGCGCCCTCGCCGCCCCCGGCCCACGCCTCCTCGTCCCAGGCGCCCACCCGGTCCATCGCGTCGGTCAGCCAGAGCGACAGGCAGTCGATCAGCAGCGGCGGCCCGTCCGACTCCAGCAGTTCCACCAGCTCACAGGTCTCCTCGGTGCGCCAGGCGGCCGGCCGGCGCTCCCGGTGCAGACCGACCCGGGCCGCCCACTCCGCGTCGCCCTCCCGGCCGCCGCCGGTCGCCACGTACACCACCTCGGGAAGCGTCTCCAGGCGCCGCTCGGCCTCCACCGACTTTCCCGACCTGGCCCCGCCCGTCACCAGCGTGCGCCGGGGCACCGACGGGACCGCGTGGTACTCGCCCACCACCAGCGTCGTCCCGTCCGGCACGGCCCGCGCGCCGGCCGCCGCGAGCCGCCGGTCCAGCTCGGCCCCGGGCGGTGCGGCATGGTCCAGATGGACGGCCACGATCTCGGTGGCCGGGCCGATCGCCTCCACCGCCCGCAGCCGCGCCACCGCGTCCGGCCGCCCCACCACATCGCCGACCACCATGTCGTACGGCTCCGCGACCCGGTCGGTGAGACCGGCGGGCGCGGCCCCCGGAGGCATGTACAGCAGCCGGGGGCCCGCCGGTCCGGTGACCTCGTACCCGGTCCCCGGCGCGTCCATCGGCACCGCCCGCACCCGGTGCCCGCTGATCAGCGTCAGCACCCGCCCGTCCGGGACCCGCCCCGCCGGGGGCAGCCCCGCGGGCAGCTCCACGGCGGGCCCGTCGTGCGGATGGGTGAGCAGTACCTGCCGCACCCCGGTGAGCGAGTGCCCCGCACGGGCCGCGGCGAACACGGCCCCCGGAGTGAGATCGAGCAGCAGCGCGTCGTCGACCAGCAGCGCGGTCGCGGCCCGCGAGCGCGCCCCGCGGGCGACGGCGCAGGCGGCGCAGGGACATTCGGGCTGCGGCAGCCCGTCGGGGGCTCCGGTGCCGAGCAGAGTCAGTTCCACGCCTTTGATCCTCCCGCGTCCGTGCGACCGGTGCGCGACCTGGGGGCGTCCGGACGGGTGCGGAGCCGGTCCCCGCACCGGACTCGGGCACCAGTGCCGGACCGGCCCCGACCTGCCGTACAGGCACTAGGCTGCGGGGCAGCAAAGCGACCCAGGAGGCGGACATGGCGTGGACGTGGCGGTTCGAGAAGTCCGACGGTACGGAGACGGAGCCGGCCCTGCAGCCGGAGGAATTCACCACCCAGGGCGACGCGGAGTCCTGGATCGGTGAGTACTGGAAGGAACTCCTCGAAGGCGGGGCGGACCAGGTGACGCTCTTCGACGACTCGACGAAGATCTACGGCCCCATGAGCCTCCAGGCGGACTGAGGGTCTGCCGCCTCGCGCGAGGAACGTTCCGGATCTCCTCGCGCGAGGAGCGGCGTCAGATCTCGCCCAGGGTGACCTTCGCCGTCTTCTCCGCCCCGTTGCGCAGATACGTCACCGTGACCTTCTGGCCCGGCTTGTCCGAGGCCAGCGCCTCCGACAGCGACGTGATCGTCGTGACCGGCAGATCGTCGATCCTGGTGATGATGTCGCCGGCCCGCAGCCCCGCCTTCTCTGCGGCGCCGCCCTTCGCCACGCTGACCAGGGCCACGCCGGCCGGCTGGTAGTTGTCGTCGACGACGGTGCGGCCGCTGATGTTCAGGGCCGCCCGGCCCGAGTCGGTGACCTTGCCGTTCTTGATGATCTGGTCGGCGACCGTCTTGACCATCGACACCGGGATCGCGAACCCGATCCCCGGCGCCGCGCTGCCGCCCAGCTCCGGGTCGGTCGCCGCCAGGGTCGGGATGCCGATCACCTCGCTGTCCAGGTTGACCAGCGCACCCCCGCTGTTGCCCGGGTTGATCGCGGCCGAGGTCTGCACCATGTTCGCGATCGTCGCGCCGGTGCCGCCGCCCGAGCGGCTCTCGCTGACGGTCCGGCCGAGCGCCGAGACGATGCCCTGGGTGACGCTGGAGGACAGTCCGAGCGGCGAGCCCATCGCCAGCACGATCTGCCCCACCTCGACCTTCTCCGATTCGCCGAACTTCGCGGGCTTCAGCCCGTCCGGCACGCTGTCGAGCTTGATGACGGCCAGGTCCTGCTCCGGGTAGGTGGCCACCAGCGTGGCCTTCTGCGCCTTCTCGCCGGTGGCGACGGTGACCTTGAACGTCTTGTCGTTGCCGACCACATGGGCATTGGTGACGATATGGCCCTTGGTGTCGTAGACGATGCCGGAGCCCAGGCCCTCGGAGGCCTCGATCTGCACCACCGATGGCAGCACATTCTTGATCACGGCCTGGTAGTCGCTCTGCAGGTCGCCTGCGGTCCGGGTGGCGGAGGCCGATTTGCTGGGTTCGGTCTTCGGCGACTCGGAGGCCGCGTCCGAGCAGCCGCTCACCAGGGCGATCGCACAGACACCTGCGGCCAGGGACAGCAGCAGCCGGCGAACACGGGCACGGGAGTGGAGTGCATCCATGCCTCGATTGTCGCTTTTAACCCTATTGGCGGCCTCTTGGATTCGGCCGTACGGGGGAACGTCGCCCGGCCGCCCCGGGAGCCGCTCCCGTGTCCGCTCAGCCCCGGACGCCGCACAGGTGCAGCAGCGCGGCCACCCGACGGTACGGATCGGTCCGCCCGGCCCGGTCCTCCGCGGCGAGCACCTGTTCCAGCTCGGCCGCGGCCGGCAGCTCCACGTCGTTGCTCACGTTGTCCGTGAAGACGCGCACCCCGTACCAGGCGTGCAGCGGTGCCGCGATCCCGGCGAGGGTGGCCGTCAGGGCGTCCAGCCGGTCGGCCCGCACGGTGAGACCCAGCCGGTTGGTGTACGTGTCCGTGTCGAAGGCGGCCAGCGCCTCGTCCCAGTCCCCGGCGGTACCGGGGCGCATCGCCAGCGCGTCCGCGTTCCGTACGAGCAGCGAGAGCAGTCCGCCCGGGGCGAGCATCCGGGCCAGGCCCGCCAGCATCGCGTCCGGATCCCGGACGTACATCAGCACGCCGTGGCAGAGCACCACGTCGAAACTGCCCGGCAGGAAGTGCACCCCGGTGTCCAGGCCGTTGCCCTCGATCAGCCGGACCCGCTCACGGATGCCCGCGGGCTCGCTGCCGAGCGCCTCCGTGGCCACCCGCAGCATCTCGGCGTCCGACTCCAGGCCGGTCACCGTATGACCGGCCCGCGCCAGGCGCAGCGCCTGGGTGCCCTGGCCCATGCCGACGTCCAGCACGCGCAGCCGCTGCCCGACCGGGAAGCGGGCCGCTATCTGCTCGTCCAGCTGCCGGGCCACGAGCTCCTGGCGGACGGTGTTGCGCAGCCCGCCCAGCCCCTTGAGCCAGACCGAGGAGGCCGCGGAGAACCCGGCGACCGGAACAACATCGTCCGGCCGGCCGGCGGACGGACCGCCGACCGAGCCGGAGATGTGCGTATTCAGGGCCGCTCTCCACGCTTGACCTGCGGCTTGGGCAGCCGGAGGCGACGCATCTGAAGCGTGCGCATCAGGCCGTAGGCGACCGCGCCACGCTTGGGCGTATCGGGGAAGCGCTCCTTGAGCTGCTTCTTGAGGCGGATCGACAGACCGACCGAGTCGAGCACGATCAGCACGATCACGATGAGCCAGAGCAGCAGCGAGATGGTCTGGATGTTCTGCACCTGGATCACGCTGAGAATCAGGATGATCACGGCGAGCGGCAGGAAGAACTCCGCGATGCAGAAACGCGAGTCCACGTAGTCGCGGACGAAGCGCCGCACCGGGCCCTTGTCGCGAGCCGGCAGATAGCGCTCGTCGCCACTGGCGAGCGCCTCACGCTGCTTGGCCATGTCCACACGGCGAGCTTCGCGCTGCCGCTTCATGGCCTCCTTGCGGTCGAGCGGCGCGCCACTGGAGGCGCGACGGCGCTGCGACTGGGCATCGCTGCGCTTGGGGGTGGGGCGACCTTTGGGGGCCTGCGGGTCGCGGGGCTGCTTGGAGAGGTCCGCCGTCACCTTGCCGGTGGGCGCCTTCTCTTCCTTCGAACGGCTACGGAACACAAGGCCCAAGGGTACGGGGTAGATCGCCACGACCCCAGGCCGGCCGGGAACGATCCGGCAACGGCCTGCGTCCTCGCAGGTGTACCGGGGTGCCCGGTACGGGTGACGTGACCGGGTCTCCCCGACCCCCGCCTACTCCTTGGGCCGGAGTGGTGACCTGGTGCAGTCGTCCTTGGGTAGGAGCACATCCTTGCCCGAACAGTGCGGTAATAGAGGCAGGGCCCGTACTGTGGGTTCTGTTGGAGTGCTGGAGCTCAGTCCGTCAGAAGGGGGCGCGCGAAGCCCATGAGCGGTGTCATGAAGCGTATGGGGATGATCTTCCGCGCGAAGGCAAACAAGGCCCTTGACCGGGCCGAGGATCCGCGCGAGACCCTCGATTACTCGTACCAGAAGCAGCTCGAACTGCTTCAGAAGGTACGTCGCGGTGTCGCCGACGTGGCGACTTCGCGCAAGCGGCTCGAACTGCAGCTGAACCAGCTGCAGGGACAGTCGTCCAAGCTGGAGGACCAGGGCCGCAAGGCACTCGCGCTCGGCCGCGAGGACCTGGCCCGCGAGGCGCTGTCCCGGCGCGCCGCCCTCCAGCAGCAGGTCACCGACCTGGAGACGCAGCACACCACGCTGCAGGGCGAGGAGGAGAAGCTCACCCTCGCGGCGCAGCGGCTGCAGGCCAAGGTCGATGCCTTCCGCACCAAGAAGGAGACCATCAAGGCCACCTACACCGCCGCCCAGGCGCAGACCCGGATCGGCGAGGCATTCTCCGGAATCTCGGAGGAGATGGGCGACGTCGGCCTGGCGATCCAGCGGGCCGAGGACAAGACCCAGCAGCTGCAGGCCCGGGCCGGCGCGATCGACGAGCTGCTCGCCTCCGGTGCCCTGGACGACCCGACCGGCACGGCGAAGGACGACATCGCCGCCGAGCTGGACCGGATCTCCGGCGGTACGGATGTGGAGCTGGAGCTCCAGCGCATGAAGGCCGAGCTGGCCGGCGGCTCCAGCCAGCAGGCGATCGAGGGCGGCCCGCAGGACGCCGCCCAGCAGCAGTCCTCGCAGTCCCCGCACAGGTTCGACAAGAGTTGAGGCGGCGTCATGATCGTACGGATCATGGGGGAGGGCCAGGTCGCACTGGCCGACAGTCATCTCGCCGAGCTCGACGGGCTCGACGACGAACTGCTCGCCGAGATGGAGAGCGGTGACGGACCGGGTTTCCGCACCACGCTCCACGCGCTCCTGGCCAGGGTGCGCGAGCTCGGCACAGCGTTGCCGGACGACTCCCTGGAGCCGTCCGAGCTGATCCTGCCGTCGTCCGACGCGACCCTCGAAGAGGTGCGCGCCATGCTCCGTGACGACGGACTGATCCCCGGCTGACGCCGTTCGCCCCGCTCCAGCACACGCGTGAACCCGTGCCCCGGGTCCGGTCCGCCGGACCCGGGGCACGGGCGTGTCCGGTGTCATTCGCGCGGGACCTGTCCGATTTCCTCGCGACACGCCGTAACGTAGCTTGACGTGACCACCCTCGGAACCGGGGTTCTGCGCGTCCGGCACTGGCTGCGCGACCATCCCCTCGCGCTGGACGCCGCCCTGGCCCTGGCCGTGCTGGTGGCGATGATCGTCGGGTCGTTCGTCCACCCGCGCCCGGGGGAGGGGCCCTCCTTCGGGACCCGCCCGCCCGCGGTCAGCGGCGTGCTGCTGATGGTGGCCGGTGCCGTGGCGCTCATCTGGCGGCGGCGCAGTCCCATGGTGGTGCTCGCGGTCACCGCCGGGCTGACCGTCGTCGAGCTGGTGAAGTCCGACCCGCCCGCACCCGTGGTCATGGCCACCGTCATCGCGCTGTGCACCGTCGCCGCCCGCACCGACCGGCCCACCACCTGGCGGGTCGGCCTGCTGACGATGGCCGTGCTGACGGCCTCGGCGATGCTCTTCGGCGCGGCGCCCTGGTACAGCCAGGAGAACTTCGGCGTCTTCGCCTGGACGGGAATGGCCTGCGCGGCGGGGGACGCCGTCCGCTCCAGGCGCGCCTTCGTCGACGCGATCAGGGAGCGGGCCGAACGGGCCGAGCGCAGCCGCGACGAGGAGGCCCGGCGCCGGGTCGCCGAGGAACGTCTGAGGATCGCCCGCGACCTCCACGACGTCGTCGCCCACCACATCGCCCTGGTCAACGTCCAGGCCGGGGTGGCCGCCCACGTCATGGACAAGCGCCCCGACCAGGCCAAGGAGGCGCTCGCCCACGTCCGGGAGGCCAGCCGCTCCGCGCTCGACGAACTGCGGGCCACCGTCGGGCTGCTGCGGCAGTCCGGCGACCCGGCGGCGCCGACCGAACCCGCACCGGGGCTCGCCGTCCTCGACGCGCTGGTCGACACCGTCCGCCGGGCCGGGCTCCCCGTCGAGGTGGTCTGCGCCGACCGGCGGCCCCCGCTGCCCGCGGCCGTCGACCTGGCCGCGTACCGGGTCATCCAGGAGGCGCTGACCAATGTCCGCAAGCACGCGGGCCCCGGGGCCCGGGCCGAGGTGAGCGTCGTACGGGTCGGGTCCACGGCCGAGGTCACCGTGATCGACAACGGCTTCGGCGGGGGCGGCTGCCACGGCGACGGCGGCGGGCACGGCCTGCTCGGCATGCGCGAACGCGTCACCGCGCTCGGCGGCACCCTCACCGCCGGGCCCCGCTACGGCGGCGGATTCAGGGTCCATGCGATCCTGCCCGTCGAGGCCCGCACAGGAGAGTCCGGGGAGCCGGGCCCGGCGGGCCGGACGGGGGAAACCGCATGACAGAGCCCATCAAGGTGCTGCTCGTCGACGACCAGGCGCTGCTGCGCAGCGCGTTCCGGGTGCTGGTCGACTCGGAGGCCGACATGGAGGTGGTCGGCGAGGCGGCGGACGGCGCGCAGGCCGTGGAGCTCGCCCGCTCGACCGGCGCCGACGTGGTGCTGATGGACATCCGGATGCCCGGCACGGACGGACTCACCGCGACCCGCATGATCAGCGCCGATCCCGAACTGGCCGGCGTACGGGTCGTCATGCTCACCACCTTCGAGGTCGACGAGTACGTGGTGCAGTCGCTGCGGGCCGGGGCGTCCGGCTTCCTCGGCAAAGGAGCGGAACCCGAGGAGCTGCTCAACGCGATCCGTGTCGCCGCGGGCGGCGAGGCACTGCTGTCGCCCGCCGCGACCAAGGGACTGATCGCCACCTTCCTCGCGCAGGGCGGCAGTTCGGACGGCGAGGGGCCGAGCGCCGCGGAGTACTCCGACCGGCTCGCCGCGCTCACCGGCCGCGAGCGCGAGGTGCTCGTCCTGGTCGCGGGCGGCCACTCCAACGACGAGATCGCCGAGCGGCTCGTCGTCAGCCCGCTCACTGTCAAGACCCATGTGAACCGGGCGATGGCGAAGCTGGGCGCCAGGGACCGGGCCCAATTGGTGGTAATTGCCTACGAATCCGGCCTGGTGCGCCCCAGGGTGGAGTGAGGGGTGGAGATACGGCGTACTCCACCTGCGGTATGCGCGGCATAAGAAAGCGACCTGGGGCCGACGCCCGGACCCCTGCCGACAGGCGATCGTATAGATGGGCCGGGTCTGTCCCCCAGCCACCCGTCCCACCTGCCGCGTAAGCCACAGAAGAGAGACCCACCCATGTCCTGGCTGTCCAGATTCAGCCTCGCGCAACGGGCCCTGATCGGTTTGATCTCGATCGTCGCGCTCGTATTCGGAGCGATCGCGATCCCGCAGCTCAAACAGCAGCTGCTGCCCACCATCGAACTCCCGATGGTGTCGGTCATCGCCCCCTACCAGGGTGCGTCCCCCGATGTGGTCGAGAAGCAGGTCGTCGAGCCACTGGAGAACTCGGTCAAGGCCGTCGACGGCGTCACCGGGATCACCTCGACCGCCAGCGAGGGCAGCGCCGTCATCATGGCGTCCTTCGACTTCGGCAGCGAGGGCACCAAGCAGCTCGTCGCCGACATCCAGCAGGCGGTGAACCGCGCCCGCGCCCAGCTTCCCGACGACGTCGACCCGCAGGTCATCGCCGGTTCGACGGACGACATCCCGGCCGTCGTCCTCGCCGTCACCTCCGACAAGGACCAGCAGGCGCTCGCCGACCAGCTGGACCGCACGGTCGTCCCCGCCCTGGAGGACATCAGCGGCGTCGGCCAGGTCACCGTCGACGGTGTGCAGGACCTTCAGATCTCCGTCACCCCGGACGACAAGAAACTCGCCGCCGCCGGTCTGAACGCCATGACGCTCTCCCAGGCGCTCCAGGCAGGCGGGGCGACCGTCCCCGCCGGTTCCTTCTCCGAGTCGGGCAAGAGCCGCACCGTCCAGGTCGGCGGTGCCTTCACCTCCCTGAAGCAGATCGAGGACGTGCGGATCACCGGTCAGGACCCGGCCACGGGCAAGCCCGGCGAGCCGGTCCGCGTCGGTGACGTCGCCAAGGTGAAGCAGGAGCCGTCCACCGCGGTCTCCATCACCCGTACGAACGGCAAGCCGAGCCTCGCCGTGATGGCCACGATGGACAAGGACGGCAGCGCCGTCGCCATCTCGGACGCGGTCAAGGACAAGCTCCCCGACCTCCGCAAGGACCTCGGAGCCGGTGCCGAACTGACCGTCGTCTCCGACCAGGGACCCGCCGTCTCCAAGGCGATCTCCGGTCTGACCACCGAGGGCGCGCTCGGCCTGCTCTTCGCCGTCATCGTGATCCTGGTCTTCCTCGCCTCGCTGCGCTCGACCCTGGTCACCGCGGTCTCCATCCCGCTCTCCGTGGTCCTCGCGCTGATCGTGCTCTGGACCCGTGACCTCTCGCTCAACATGCTCACGCTGGGCGCGCTGACCATCGCGATCGGCCGCGTCGTCGACGACTCGATCGTGGTCCTGGAGAACATCAAGCGTCACCTCGGCTACGGCGAGGAGCGCCAGTCGGCGATCATCACCGCGGTGAAGGAAGTGGCCGGCGCGGTCACCTCCTCGACCCTCACCACGGTCGCCGTCTTCCTGCCGATCGGTCTCGTCGGCGGCATGGTCGGCGAGCTCTTCGGTTCCTTCTCGCTGACCGTCACCGCGGCCCTGCTGGCATCCCTGCTGGTCTCGCTGACCGTCGTCCCCGTCCTGTCGTACTGGTTCCTGCGCGCCCCGAAGGGCGCCACGGAGAACCCGGACCAGGCGCGCCGCGAGGCCGAGGAGAAGGAGGCCCGCAGCCGGCTCCAGAAGCTGTACGTCCCGGTCCTGCGCTTCGCCACCCGGCGCCGCATCACCAGCATCGTCATCGCGATCGTGGTGTTCCTCGCCACCTTCGGCATGGCCCCGCTGCTGAAGACCAACTTCTTCGACCAGGGCGAGCAGGAGGTCCTCTCCATCAAGCAGGAGCTGGCCCCCGGCACCAGCCTGGCGGCCGCCGACAAGGCGGCCAGGAAGGTCGAGAAGGTCCTCACCGAGGACGAGGGCGTCAAGGACTACCAGGTCACCGTCGGCTCGTCCGGCTTCATGGCGGCCTTCGGCGGCGGCACCGGCGCCAACCAGGCCTCGTACCAGGTCACCCTGAAGGACTCGGGCGACTTCGACGCCACGCAGAAGCGCATCGACACCGCGCTCGGCAAGCTCGACGGCATCGGTGACACCACCATCGCCGCGGGCGACGGCTTCGGCAGCCAGGACCTCAGCGTCGTGGTCAAGGCCGCCGACGCGGACGTGCTGAAGAAGGCGTCCGAGCAGGTCCGGGCCGGAGTGGCCGGGCTGAAGGACGTCACCGACGTCCAGAGCGACCTCGCGCAGAGCGTCCCGCGGATCTCGGTCAAGGCCACGCCCAAGGCCGCCGAGGCCGGCTTCGACCAGGCCACGCTCGGCGCGGCCGTCGCCGGAGCGGTGCGCGGCACCCCGTCCGGCAAGGCGATCATGGACGACACCGAGCGCGACGTCGTCATCAGCTCCGCCCACCCGGCCACCACGATGGCCGAGCTGAAGGACCTCCCGCTCGGCCCGGTGAAGCTCGGTCAGATCGCCGACGTCGAGCTGGTCCCCGGCCCGGTCTCGATGACCCGGATCGACGGCCAGCGCGCCGCGACGATCACCGCCAAGCCCATCGGTGACAACACCGGTGCGGTCGGCACCGCGCTCCAGACGAAGATCAACGAGCTGAAGCTCCCGGACGGTGCCACCGCCACCATCGGCGGCGTCTCCGAGGACCAGAACGACGCGTTCCTGAAGCTGGGCCTGGCCATGCTGGCCGCGATCGCGATCGTCTTCATGCTGCTGGTGGCGACCTTCAAGTCCCTCATCCAGCCGCTGATCCTGCTGGTCTCCATCCCGTTCGCGGCGACCGGCGCCATCGGCCTGCTCGTGATCACCGGCACCCCGATGGGCGTACCGGCGATGATCGGCATGCTGATGCTGATCGGCATCGTGGTCACCAACGCGATCGTGCTGATCGACCTGATCAACCAGTACCGGTCCCAGGGCATGGGTGTCGTCGAAGCGGTCATGGAGGGCGGCCGCCACCGGCTCCGCCCGATCCTGATGACCGCACTCGCGACCATCTTCGCCCTGCTCCCGATGGCACTCGGCGTCACCGGCGAGGGCGGCTTCATCTCGCAGCCGCTCGCCGTGGTCGTGATCGGCGGCCTGGTCACCTCGACGCTGCTGACGCTCCTTCTGGTGCCGACGCTCTACGCGATGGTCGAGCTCCGCAAGGAGCGCCGCGCGAAGAAGAAGGCGGACAAGCGCGCGAAGAAGGCGGGCCTGCCCGCCCCGGACCTCGCGGAGGCGACCGCCTCCGAGGAGCCGGAGCCCGCGAAGGCGTAACCCGCCCGGCACGACGAGAGGGCCCTGTCCCACGCACCTGCGTGGGACAGGGCCCTCGCCCTTTCCGCCCGGCTCGCCGAACCGCCGGGGGACGTCAGGCGGCCCCGTTGAGGGCCTGGACCATCCGGAGCCATGTCTCGCCGTGCGGGTGGGCGTGCCGGACGCTGAGGGCGACGATCTCCCTCAGCAGCCTGGCCCGGGTCGCCTCGGGGGCGCGGGGGAGGAGCGTGGCCAGCTCGTCCGGCTCGACGCCCTCGACGGATCCGGCGAGCACCAGGCCCGCCTGGGCGTGCGTGAGGGAGGACAGCCTGTCGTCGAAGACCTGCCCCTCGACGGCCGCCGCGTGCAGCAGCGCGTTGCCGTCCCCCGCCGCCAACGCCCTTTCCACATACGCCTGGAGGGCGTCACGGTCCTCGACGAGGCGGTACGCGGCGTCCATTCCCTCGGTGCGGGTGACATCGAGGATGGCGACGTGCGCGAGCGGGGTGTCCTCCGGCGGCTGGGCCCGGAGGATGCGGGGGTGGTCCTGGAGGAAGGCCCGGGACTCCGCCCAGTCCGCGCAGCCCACCCACTCCGCCACCTGCTCCGCGAGGATCAGCGGATCGTAGGCGGCGGTCACGCCGTGGACGAGGACGGCCTCGCGGAGCGCGGCGTGCTGCTGTGCGGTGCGGGGGTCCAGGAGCGCCAGCTCTTCGAGGGCCGTCGCCGCCTCCTCGCTGCTCAGCGCCTGGGCGTTCCGGGACCAGAAGTCGCGTGACTCGGGCCAGTCGGGCGCGAACATCCAGGAACCGACGAGGTCCAGTGTCTCCGGGGACAGGGCGAGCCAGGCGGGTGCGGGGGCGGCGGTCTCCTCCTCCCACGCGGTGCGGACCGCGTCGGGATCGCCGTACGCGCGCAGCGCCCGCCGGGCCCGTACGGTCACGGGGTCCGCGCCGCCGTCCGGCGTGGCGTCCCGGTGGAGAAGGGACACCAGTTCTCGGACGCCGGCCGAGGCCAGGGCACCGGGACAGCCCAGCAGGAAAATGCTCCGCTCGGCCCCGAGGCGCCGGGCCGTCTCGGGGTGGGCGCCGAACTCCGCCACGGCCTCGTCGAATTCCCGGACCGCCGACGCGTGGTCGTCGGTGCGGGCGAGTGCCCCGGCCAGGTTGGCGAGGGCGGAGACCAGGGACTTCTCGAAGGCACCGGGGTTCTCCAGCGCCAGGGTCCGGTAGGCGGCGGCCGCTTCCCGCGCCGCGCTCACCGCCCCTTCGGCGTCCTGGCCGGCCCCCAGGTGCTTGCTGAGATTCTGTAGGGAGAGAGCCAGATCGGGCAGGTGGGCACCGCTGAGTTCGTCGACGAGCCCGCGCAGGATCCGGACCCCCTCGCCGGCCGGCGCCAGGGCCTCTTTCCGGCTGCCGGTGTCGGCGAGGTTCTGGGCCAGAGTGCCGAGTGAGCCCGCGAGAGGGGAGCGGAGGGCGGGCTCGCGTGCGGCGAGTTCACGGAAGAGGGCGACCGCTTCCTCCGAGGCTCGCAGCCCCGCCGCCGGGTCTTTGGCCCTGTTCAGGTGAGCGGCGAGATTGGTGAGTGCCGTGGCCAGCTCCGGCCGGAAGACGGCGGGGTGCTGTGCGGCGAGTGCGCGGCGGATGGCGACCGATTCCCGGCCGGCCGTGAGCGCCCCCGAGACGTCGCCCAGGGTTGCCCGATGGTTGCCGAGGTTGGTGAGGGCCGTCGCGTACTCCGCGAGGAAGGCGTCCGGGTCCTCGGCGGCCAGACGCTCGTAAAATGCGGTCGCTTCCTCGGCGTTGGGCAGAGCCGTCGCGGGCTCACCTGCGGCGACGAGGTGCATGGCGAGGTTGTTGAGCATCGCGGCCAGGCCCGGGAGGGACGCTGTCGGCCGTTGCGCGGCCAGCTCGCGCTGGATGCGTACGGCCTCCCGCGCGAGCAGCACCGCCGAAGCCCGGTCTCCCGCGGCGGCCGTCTTGTTGGCCAGCGAGGTCAGGGACCGGGCGAGATCCGGCTGGAAGACGTCGGGGTGCTGCGAAGCGAGCCCGGCGTACATGCGCGCGGCATCCCGCGCCGGAGCGAGCGCGCCCTCGTGGTCCCCGGTGGCGGAGATCCGGTCCGCCAGGTTGTGCAGAGCGCCCGCCAACTGCGGCTGGAAGGCGACCGGATGGCGCGCAACGAGTTCCCGGCAGATCTCCACGGCCTCCCGCGCGGGCGCGAGGCACCCCGCGAGATCACCGACGTCCTCCCGGTGCACGGACAGATTGGTCAGCGAGCCGGCCAGGGCGGACCGGAGACCGGTGGGGTGGCGTGCGGCCACCTTCCGGTCGGCCCGGACCGCTGCCACCGCGTGAGGAAGCGCGCCCACGTGGTTTCCGACGGACTTGAGACTGCTGGCCAGATTGGTCAGCGCGGAGGCGAGAGGGGCCAGGAACTCGTCGGGGTGCGCCGCGGCGAGCTCGGTGTAGATCTCCACGGCCTCCTGCGCGAGGGGCACGGCGGCCCGGCGTTCCCCGACGGTCGAGAGATTCGCCGCCAGGTTGGTCAGCGTGGCGGCGAGGCCGGGGCGGAACGCCGCCGGAGCCCGTTCGACGAGCTGCCGGTAGATGCCGACGGAGTCCAGAGTGAGCGCGAGCGCCCCCTCGCGGTCGCCGATGTCGTGGACGCGCCGGCCGAGAGTGCCGAGGGCGAGAGCCAGGTCGGGGAGGCCCGCGCTTCCGCCCGCGTCGGCGAGGCTCCGCTGGAGCTCGACCGCTTCGCGCGCCGGTGGCAGCGCCCCCTCGCGGTCGCCGATGTCGGCGTACCGGTTGGCAACGTTGATGAGGGTGCGTACCAGCGCCGTGCTGAAGACCCCTGGAAGGGTGCGCTCCAGCTCCTTGTACAGGGTGAGCGCCTCCCGTGCCGCACTCAGCGCGTCGTCGGGACGCCCTTGCGTCCTGAGCCGCTGGGAGAAGAGGATCAACGCCTGGGCCAGAACGGGGACCGCGCCCGCCCCGCCCCGCTCCGCCGGCCCCCTCAGCATCGCGATACCCGGCGCACCCGCCCGCGCCGCGTGCAGCGCCAGCCCTCGTCGCACGTACGGATCGACCGAGTCCCAGCCGCCGTCCGCCGTCCGCCGCTCGGCGTGCGCGACGAGCGCGCCCAGCACCACCTCTCCGGCCTCGGCACCCTCCGGCCCCTCCCGGTCCGCGAGATGCGACAGGAACTCGCGGTGGTACAGCCGGAACACCGCCTGCCCGCCCTCCGCGTCCTCGACGACGTAGCGGCCGTAGACGGACAGCAGCCAGTCCACATCGCTCTCGTCGTACGGCACGTCACCGCCGCCCAGCGCCCCGGCGACCTCCTCCCACACACCCCCGGCGGGCATGCCGCGCCCGACCGTCCACGCGAGGGCCGTCAGCAAGTCGCGTGCGGTGCCGGGGAGTTCGGTGCCGTCCTCGCGGACCCGCACCGGCCCGGCCCGCAGGTCGTCCTCGAACGCGGCCTCGATGGAGTCCGGCAGACCGGCCGGCCACCGGCCCTCGTCGGCATCACGCACAGCCGTCCCCGCCAGCAGCGACCCCACCACCAGCCGGGCGAACAGGAACCCGCCGCCCACGGCCGTGGCACGCGCCGCGATCGCGTCGCCCGTCTCCCGCGCCCGGTCCTGCGGGACACCGGCCTCCGCGCACCGCCGGAACACGTACTCACCGATGTCCTGCTCGGTGTGCGGTTCCCGCTCCAGGTCCGCGGTGGTGACACCCGCGCCGATCAGCCGGGCCAGGGCGTCCGGCAGCGTCTCTTCCCCGCGCCCGTCCTCCGCGAGGCGGCTGCGGAACGCGCGGTCGCGGGAGCCGAGCAGGACCGGGCCCGTCCGGCTGAGCGGGAAGACCAGCTCCTCGATCATGGCGCGCAGGTGCTCGGCGGGTACTTCGTCCAGGCCGTCGAGGACCAGCACCGGCTGCGGGGACAACTCACGGAGCTCGCCGCGGAAGTCGTCCGCGTTGCGGGGTTCGGGCAGCCCGAGCTGCCGGGCCAGTTCCGAGACCGCCTGGAGGGGGCTCAGGCCCCGCAGGTGTACGGAGGCGAGGGAGCGGCCGGGGCGCAGGCCCGGGTCCGGGTCGTCCTCGCGCAGGCCCCCGTACTTCTCGGTCTCCCTCCGCTGCACGGGATCGGTGAGCGTCGCGATCCGGCCCAGCACGGCCGACTTGCCGCAGCCCGCCGGGCCGGTCACCAGGAAGAGCCCGGCCTCGTCCGCGGCCAGCCACGCGACGATCCGGCCCAGCACCTCCTTCCGGCCCGTGAAGAACCAGCCCTCCTCGCGGTACCCGACCCCGCGCGCCGCGAGCACCAGGTGCTCCACCAGCCGGGCGGGGGCCCCGGGCACATGGCGCGGGTTCGGAAACACCGGGCGCCCGGTGCCGAGGGTCGCGGGCACCGGTGTCTGGCCCTCGCCGCGCCAGCGCTCGGTCAGCGCGGCCAGCAGGTCCGGGCCGCCGACCAACTCGTTGTGGGCGCTCCATGCCGAGCGGTACTCGGTGGTGGAGGGCCCGTCCTTCAGCACTTCCGCCAACGCGGTGAGCAGAGGGCCGCTGCCGTCCGACGTCTCGTTGCGCCGGCAACTCGCCACGATTCCCAGCCACTTCACCTGGCCGGGCGGCGTGGACATGACCTCCCAGCGGCGCAGGGCCTTCTCCACGCCCCGGCCCACCGCGTCCCCCGCGTGGCAGGTGTCGATGATCACCAGGATCTGGTCCGCGCCCGAGGCCACCGCGTCATTGACCAGTGTCTCGGCCGAGACCCCCCGCTTGAGGGCGCGTACGTCACGAGTCACCTGCTCGACGTCGAGATCCAGGTCGCAGAGCGCGAGGCGCAGCTCGTCGTCGACCAGCACGCCGTGCCCCGACCAGACGATGATCGCGGGCTTGGCCGCCCCCGTCTCCCGCCGGCCCTCGCTCCAGGTGGTGAGGGCCTCGTCGAAGACCGCCCAGGACGGGTTCCCACCGCCCACCACATGCGCCGCGATCCCCAGACCCGCCAGCAGTCCGGCGATCTCCTCCATCTGGGCCACCGCCCCGGTCAGCCGGGGAAAGCTCCGCCTGTCGGCATACTCCTCGCACACCACGCACAGCGCCGTCCCCACCGGCTCCCGTCCGT